>NZ_JBNNQV010000002.1:0-30923 GCF_050286205.1 Cutibacterium sp. KBN10P07758
CTACAGCGTCAGCGGCGCGCCGCGCCTCGATGAGGGTGGCCGCCAGCGGATGGGCACTCTCGGCTGCTCGCTCCTCCACGGCCTTGATGATCTTTCCGGCCTCCTCATACATCGCGGTCACCCGGTCGGGGTCACTGTCCCACTCGGGTCCCCCGAGCTGGGGCATGTCGGCCTGGAGCGCGGCCAGCCGGTCGCGCTCCTCGGCCGTGGCCACGGCCTCCCAGAGTGCATCGGCCGCCGCGTCGACGCGGCGGCCGAGTTCTTCGGCCGCGTCCTCGTAGAGCTGGTAGAGCCCGAAGTCCTCGAAGACGGCCTCCACGTCGAGCGCGAGGCGCACCGGCTCGGTGCGCCAGGCCAGCAGGTCCCGATCATCGGTGCCGGCTGTCCCCTCGACGACCTGGCGGATGAGGGCGGCCTCCCACGATCCGGGCCGGCCGGCCAGCAGCTCGTCGACGCTGCCGATGTTCGCGGCCACGGCCGTGAGCACGTGGCACGCGATCCCCGCGAAGTCGTCCGGCTCCGTGTGCTCGCTTGGGGTGCCCGCTCCGACGACGCGACGCCGGCGCGCCGCGTCGGTCAGGGCCGTGATCGCCTGGGCGATCGGGTCCGGGACTGTCTCGGTCATGTCTGGCTCCTTCAGTGGGTGGTGATGCCGGGCTTGGGGCCTGGCGTCACGGCGTCGAGGTCGGGGAACGGGCGGCCGTCGTTGTACTCGGCTTCCAGCCGGGCGACTTTCTCGTTGACGGCTTCTTGGACGAACTGCCAGTAGGGGCGGATGCCGAGCTTCGCCTGCGTGTAGAACCACGCTCCCCTGGCACGCCGGCCTTCCTCGATGGTGTGCTTGAAGCTGGTGCGCGTCCATCCTTCGCCGGTCCCGGTCTTTTTCGCGGCCTCGTGCCGGGCCTCGTCAACGTTGGGCGGCTGCGCCGCCTCGACGGCCTGGGGCACGAGGGGGTTGCTCAGGTTGGTGGTGCGCCGCTCGGGCCGCTTGCTCATTTGATCGCTCCTTTAGTGATGGTGTCGAGGTGCTGGCGGTAGAGGTCGGCCAGCTCGGCGGCGTCCTTGCCGCCCCACTGGTCCAGGCCGGTGGCAGCCTCCAGCGCGTCGGCGATGACGGCGCGCTTCGGGATGGGCGGATCAAGGATGGTCAGGCCCTCGATCTTCTCCAGGTCTTCCAGAGCGCTTCGCGCGCCGATGGTTTGCGCCTCGTACTGGTTGACGATCACCCCGGCCACGGCCAACTGCGGGTTGTAGTACTTGCGCACGATGGCGATCGTCTGAAGCAGCCGACCGAGCCCGGCGATCGAGTAGACCTTGGCCTGGGTGACGATGGCCACCCGCTCGGCGGCCACTAGGCCGTTGAGGGTGAGGTGATCCAGCGATGGCGGGCAGTCGATGAGCACCAGGTCGTAGCGGTCCGCGACGCTGGCCACGGCCTCGCTCAGCCGGTGCTCGACGCCGGGGGTCTGCGTGGTCAGCAGTTCGTTGCGAACGCTGGTCAGCGCCTCGTTGGGCGGCGTCGGGGCCACGTCGAGGCCATCCCACACGCCGGGGACGATGACGCTCTCCAGCGTCTCGGTACTGCGTTCACTCAGCGCGTCGGCCACGCCGACGTCCTCGGGCGTGGGCGTGTCTTTCGCGGCCGACATGGTGGCGTTACCCTGCGGGTCGAGGTCGATCAGGAGGGTCCGCCGGCCCTCGGTGACGGCGGCGCGCGCGAAGTTGACGGCGGTGGTCGTCTTCCCGACACCGCCCTTCTGGTTGCTGATTGCGAGGGTCATGCTCATGCTGTTGGTTCCGTTCGTGCGATTGGTGCGGTTCGTGGTGTTAGTGCCATTCGTTCTGTTCGCACTAACTAGTGTAGTCGCTTCCCGCCTCGCTGTCACGGCGTCGAGGACAGTCGGGAGATCAAGTCCGGCCGGAGGCCGGCGCACCGTGGGGGCTCCGGCCGGACTTGTTCTCACTGTTCATTCTATTCGTTCCTTTCGTTCTAATGGTGCGAATCGCACCATTAGAACTAGTCGGTGATGGCTTCGATGATCCGGTGCGCGGCGGCCAGCACACGGCTGGCGCTCTTGCGGATGAGGTCGGCGTCTCCCTTGGACCATCCGGCGACGTAGCCGACGCTGTAGGCGCTGGTGTCGAGTCCAACGATGCCGGCGACCACGTGGGCGACGCTTTCGGCCTCGACCTCGCATTGTCCCCGGTGCTCGTGGTACTCGGTGGGGGTGATGTCGGCGTGCATGAGCGCGTGGGCGGCCTCGTGAAGGGTCGTCTTGGCGGCTTGGGCGGGGGAGATATCGGCCGCGATCACGATTCGCTTGTCGTCGTGGCTGGTGTAGCCGTTGAGTCCGGCCCCGAGCTGGTCGTGCTCGATGGTCCAGCCCTGGCCGGTGAGCCAGTCGGTCACGGCCTCGGCGATGCCGGCGGGGTCGTCGCCGCTGAGCTGGTGGGCGTCGGCGGGGTTCTCGGGGATCGGCTCGGCTCCCTCGATGGGGTCGGTCTGGGCGAGGTCGAAGACGGACACGGGGAAGAATCGCGTGCGGCGTCGCTCGGTCTCCTCTCCGGTGGTCTCGTCCTCGATCGTTTCGGTGACCTCGCGGCCGCCGAAGATTCTGATTCCGCGCTCACCTTTGCGGACCTGCCGGCCGAGCTTCTGCCAGGTGCGGTACCCCGCGACCTGCGTCGCGTTCTCGCGCTGGGCGAGGATCAGGAGCAAGTTGTTCAGGCTGTAGCGGTGGAACTTCCCGGCGAAGGCGAGGAACTGGGCCCATGCTTCCGAGGTGGCCAGGGCCTCAACCTGCTGGGCGATGGTCTCGTGCAGTTCGGCCGCTTCGGTGCGGCGCTGCTCGGGGGTCTTGTGGGTCTTGATCTTCCGGGCCATGATGTTGGTTCCTTTCGTGTGATTGGTGCGGTTCGTGCGAACTGCCTGTCTTCCCTCACGTTTTTTTGCCATTGAAGGCACTGGAAGTGCCGCCAGGGAGGGAGCCCGGAGTGCAAGGGACCGTGGAATACCGGACTGAGCGCAGCGAGGGAGGATATGCCGCGAAAGCCCTTGCGCGTAGGGCGGACGACCGTATGCTGCCGAAGGCTTCAATGGCAAAAACGTGCGCCGTAGGCGCATGCTGCCGGCCGCGCAGCGGCCGTCCTTATGATGACGGTCCGCCAGGGCCGCCTGGGGAGGGTCGGCCTGGGGGCCGGCTCGTTGTGGTCGGCTGTCCACCTGTGGGCGGGCCAGCCGGTCGGGAGCTGGGCCGTCCACAGGTGCGTCAGGCGGTCCCCTCTACGGAGCGGCCCTGTGGGGCGTTCTGCGGGCCGTGACCCCCTTCCGCGTGTGGTTGCCTGGGTGGGGTTGAGTTCGGCCGTTTCGGGGCGTTGTATGGCGTCGTTTTTCGTGGTCGATCATGGCTGCCGCCTGTGGACGGCCCTTCGGCCCGCCCACAGTTGCCTTCGAAACCGGGTGGCCGGGTTCCGGCGTGGTTGGGACGAGGGTTGCCCCCGGCGGTCAGGCGGCAGTGACGAGGCTCTGATGAAGGTGGTCGAGTGCTCCGGCGGCGATCGCTTCGCGGGCCGCTCGATGGTCAGCGCGGCCGTCTGGTCGGCGCGGGTAGGGGGGGTAGATGTCCCAGGGTCGGCCGAACGTGAGCGCAATCTGTCCCGTGGGCTGGTGGCGTCGTTTGTGGCGGCCTGGTGTGGTCATCCATTCCAGTTCGGCCTGCCACCATTCCCACAGATCGCGCTCGGCCTTGTAGCGGCCTTCTCGTGCGTCGAGACGCCCCTCGACGCCGAGCCGTCGGGCCGCGAGGTCGCGCAGCTCGGGCCGGGTTCGCCGCCAGCCGGTGGGCGTGGCCACGATGAGACCGGCGTAGGCGAGTCGGTCGAGTAGGGGGGTGATCTCCGTAGTGGTGACCTGGGGGTGATTGAGCCTGGCGTAGAGGTTTCCTGCGGCGAGGCCCAGGGCGTGGGGGTTGGTGAAGGTGTCGTGGCGGGCGAGGTCTAGGCGGTGGGTGAGTTCGTCCAGGAGGAGGTTTCTCCATCGGCTGCCCGCCCCTGCGGGGCGTGCAGCCCCTTGTGACCGGGCATGGTCTGCATCCATGTGGATAGCGGTCTGGGGCTCGATTGTCCAGGTGGTGGCGTGCCTGCCGGTGCCCGCCTGGGCCTGGCTGATCCACCCGTCGCCGGCCAGGCGCAGGAGGGCGGTGCGGGCGGTCTCTCGGCCGATGCCGGCGAGCAGGGCGAGGCGGCGCACGTCTGCTTCGACGGCTGCGCTGACGGCTTGGAGGGCGAGCAGGCACAGGGCGTCGAGCACGCGCCGGTCGGCCGGCCCTCCTCCGCGTGTCCAGCGCCCTGGTGCCGCATCGGCGCGGCGCTGCACCTGGTCGACGGTGGCGGCGATCGCTTCGGCTCGGGGGTCGAAGGTGGGATCGTCGCCTGCCTGGCGCGCGTGGGTGGCCACGAACCTGACGGCGGCCTGCCACACTCGGCCGAGCGCGGCTTCGCTGCTTTGGGCTCCGTGTGTGGGGCGCGCCTGGCGTGCACGGCCTCCGTGGCGTGCGCGCTGGGTGCGGGCGTGCTCCATGCCGGGTGCCGTGGACACGAGGGCGGCCGCGTCGCGGTAGTGCCAGTGGGCGGCGGCTGCACCGAGCAGGATCACGTAGAGGACGCGGGAGGCGTCCTCACTGGCGGCGGCGTCTTCGTCGACGGCAGCGCGGCTCTTGGCGGGCATGGCACGGCGGGGTCCGGGCAGCCACGGCCGCCCGTCCTCGTCGACGGGCACGCGCAGCTCGGCTGCGTGGGGGAGCGAGGTCACCGTGGCCACGTCGCCGAACTCCTCATTGAGTCGGGTCGCCAGGGCCACGAGCTGGGCTGGTGTGGTGGTCGGGTGTGTGAGGGTGGCGAGATTTCCGGCGATCACGCGGGATGCTCCACCGTGGCGGTGGGGCGTGCCGGGGGGGCGCAAGCATCCGGTGGTCGGGTTGAGCAGGGGAGTGGGGTCCAGGCTGGTGGCGAGACCCTGGAGGGAGTGCGTCAGGTGGTGCACGAGCTGCGGGTCGGCCGTCTCGGCCAGGGCGATCCACACGTGGCGGCCGCCGGTGGGGCCGGACTCGCAGATGACGTGCTCGATGCCGGCCTGGTCGAGCACCGTGGCGATCGCCGTGGCATCCCGCTCTGCTTGGGCGGCTCCGCCCTCGTGGGCGTCGAGGTCGAGGCCGATGTAGCGGTAGCGGCGCTGCGCGTCCGTCAGGTACATGGCCCACGGGCCGGCCGGGGCCGGCCCCGCGACGGGCACCTGCGTCGGGTAGGCGTTCACCTGGTCGCCGCTGGCGGCGCGCACCTGCGGGCGCGGGCTCAACGTGCGTGTGAGACGCCACGCCGCGCCGATATGCGTAGCGTCACGGTTATCGGCATCTGTTGCTATCATGTACGTGTTCCTTCCGGGGAAAGACGCAACGATCCCTCCTTCGGTTGGTGGGCCCCTGCCAAGGGCCCTAGGTGTTTGGGTGTTGCATCGGGTGCCGACTGCCAAACCGGCTTCCGTACTTGGTTCGCTTGATCTGGTTGTGTTGGGGAACTCAGCAGATCAGGCGCTTACTCTTCTGACCCCCGCCCTGCCAAGGGCGGGGGTCTGTTCATGTCTATGCGGTGCCCGTAGGGTCCTCCTCGATGCTCAGTTCCGGTTGGGTGCTATCTGGGGTTGGAAGCTCCCATCCCTGTGGCCAGCCGTCCGGGCCTGGGACACCAGAGCGGATCGCAGCTTCAAGGACTGCCCACTGGGGGGCACCCTTGGCGCGCGCGTAGGCGTCGAGCTTGGCCTTGACGTCCGGCGCAACGAAGATGTGAAGCGCTACGGTAGGCGCTCCACGGTCGCGACGGAATCGGCTGGTCATGACAGTCATCATATAAGGGCGGCTGTACATGTACACGGGCCGACACGCCGGCGTGTCGCGACTTCTTTTCAGATATCAGAGTCCTCGGGCGACGGCGGCGGCTGCGCGCAGCCATGCGCGTTGTGTGCTGGGGCGCAGGCTGTCCCATTGGAGGATGCCGTCCACGATGGCGGGGTCGTGGGGGATCGTGACGACTTCGCGGGCGAGGTCCTGGTAGCCGGTGACGATGTTGGTGATGTCGGTCTTGCTGGCGCGCGGGTCGGCTTGGGTGACCACGGCGACGGCGTTGTCCGCGAGCTGGCGTGAGTGTTGGTCGCGGCCGCGCAGCGCGTCGAGGAGGAGCGCGCCGGCTTCGGCGTGGTCTGCGCGGGTGGTGGTGGGCACGACGATCTGGTCGGCGTGTTCGATGGCTTCCAGCCACACAGGATCGGATTCGTCGTTGCCGGTGTCGATGAAGATGAGGCGGTAGTACTTGCCGACGACGTTCCAGATGAGGTCGACGTCGTGAGGGGTGACGCGCTGGTCGGCGGCGAGCTGGATGGGCTGGCTGCGCAGCACGTCGAACCGGTCGGCGGTCTGGTGGTGAACGTAGTGCGCCAGATCGGCCGACTGGGCTCCGGTGCCCAACAGTCGTTCGGTTTGGGGAAGGAGGTCGAGGACGGTGGCCTCGTGGGGTCCCTGTTCGGTCCGCCATCCCAGGGTGCCCCTGGTTTGGTTGGCGTCCCAGGCGACCACGCCCGCGCCGCCATAACGCGCGAACACAGCACTGAGTAGCACCGTGGTGGGGGTTTTGCCTGCCCCGCCCTTCCCGTTGGCCACGATGATCGTCCTGGGGCCGGGCCAGTGCTGGGAGACGGCGTGCACGTCGTCCCGTTCCGCGCGCTCCTGCTGGCTCGGGTTCATGCGCAGCCCGAGCCGGGTGGCAACGCCGCGCCAGCCCTGCGTGGCGGGCTGCTCGATCTCGGTGGCTTTGAGGAATGAATGGCGGCTCTGGACCTCGCGCCTGCTGGGCAGGTGCGCGATGGGGCTGTCGGCCGAGCGTGGGAGAGTGTGTGCCTGGGTGTGAGGGCTGTCCTGGCGTGGGGTTGGGCTGTCATAGACCGGGGCCGCCGTGGCGGCCGCGGCCTCGGCGGGATCGTGGAGTTCGCCGTCGGGGGTGACGATGACGGTCCACACGCCGTCGGGGTCGGAGGCGGTGAGCGTGGCGCTTTCGCCGGCGGTGGCTGCGCGCTCCTGGGCGATCGCGACGACCTGGGCGCGGGCGTCTTCGAGGCTGGTGGCGGTGATCTTCTGCGGCGTGCCGTCGATCGTGACGATGGCGCTGCCGTCGCGGGCTGTGGTGGCCTCTATGTCCATGGGGATGCTCCTTCGTTCAGCTTTGGGTGGCCTGGGTCTGCATGGCTGTGATCGCCCACTGGCCGTTCTCTTGGGTCGCGGTGACCCATGCGTCCCAGGCCACGTCGTCGGGGGCGTCTGAGCCGTCTCGGGGCGTGGTCTTGACGAGGTAGTGGACGATCCGGTGCGCGTCGCCGTCTTGGTCGGGGTCGAGTCCTTCCTCGACAATCTCGCGGATGGTGACGGTGGTGTAGGAGTCATGCTGCGCGGCCTGTGTGAACTGGGCCTGGCCCTTCGCGGTGTCGGGGTCGTAGTCGGCGGCCGCTTGGCGTAGCGCGTCGGTTAGGTAGATCGCCGCCCGTTGGGTGGCGTAGGCGCTGGTCTTGTCGACCGTGGTGTCCCAGGTGGCGGCCGTGGCCACGTAGGCGCGGATGACGGCCTCGGGGTCGGTGCGGTCGACGGTGCTGGGGTTGGGCAGGTCGGCGAGCCAGGTGGGCTTGCCCCCGGGGATGGGTGTGCCGTCGGGTGCCTGCCCGATTGTGGGGCTGGTCGTGGCCGGCGTGCTGGTGGCGCTCGTCTGATCCGGTGCCGGGGTGTCGTTGGCTGTCGTGTGGGCGCAGCCGGTGATGGCGGCCAGAGTGATGGTGCCGATGACGAGGGCGGCGGCACGCCGGTGGGTGCGCCTCATTGGATTCTCCTGTAGTTGCTCGGTGAGCCGTAGATGGGCTCGAAGTTGATGCCATCAATGTGGTTGTCGGCGCTGACCATCCAGCCGTTGCCGGCGTAGATGGCGACGTGGTAGGCCGGCGTGCCGTAGAAGATGAGGTCGCCGACCTTGAGTTCGCCGCGCTCGATGCCGGTGCCGACCTGCTGCTGCTGGGCGGCTGTGCGGGGCAGGCTGATGCCGAGGCGGCGGTAGACGGCGCTGGTGAGCCCGGAGCAGTCGTAGCCGCCGTCTTGGCGGCCGTTGCCGCCCCACACGTAGGCGTAGGTGTCGTCGGCCGCCACGCTCTTGGCCCACTCCACGGCGTCGGCCACGTCCGCGCTGACGCCGCCCTCGTCGGTGCTCTGGCTGGCGGCGGCCGCGAGGATCGTGGCGACGTAGTTCTGTGTCTCGGTGAAGGCAGGGATGCCCCCGGCGGCCGTGACGGCCCCGAGGCCGGCGTTGTAGGCGGCCAGGGCGAGACTTACGACGTCCCCGGTGATGGTCTTGGCTGCGATGGCGGTCTTCACCTGGTCGACCAGACCGCACATGTAGTGGCCTTGGGTGAGGATCGCGTCGGTCGGGTTCCACACGTCGGCGGGGCCGTCGCCGTCGCCGTCGACGCCGACGCTGGCCCATGTGCCGGGCATGAACTGGCTGATGCCCTGGGCTCCTGCGGGCGAGGTGGCATCGGGGTTCCACCCGGATTCCTGGTTGACCTGGGCGGCGATGAGGTTCGGTGTGATCTCGGAGCAGATGGACCCGGCCTGCGTCACGGCGTCGAGGTATTGGGCGGGGATCGCCACCGTTGCGGGGCGCTGTTGGTCGGCTTGGTGGCCGATACCGGGGATGATCGAGAGCACGGCGATGATCGCGGCCGCGACGGCGACCGCCACGGCGGCGGCGATCAGGCCGGGGGTCGAGCTGAGGGCGCTGATAGCGGCGGCGGCGAGGCGGCCCGCCCACGAGGCGGCCTGGACGGCTTGCCGGGTGGCGGCTGCGCCGCTCCTGGCGGTGCGCACGGCGGTGCGTGCACCCGTCTTGGCGGCGGCCGCCTGGGCCTTGGCGGCGGCGCGGCGTGCGGCCGCCCGCCGGGTGGCCGCGACGACGCCGCCCTTGACGGCTCGGGTGCCCATGGCCGGGCCGCTGGCGGCGCGGCCGGCCCCACGCACCGTCTCAGCGGTCTGGCGCGTTGCTTCTGCTATTCGCCGGGCACCCTTCTGGCTTGCTTTGACGGTCTGTTTCCCGAGAGTTTTGGTAGTGCCTTTGACGCTTCGGCTGGCGGCTTTGACGGTCTTGGTTCCCTGGGTTTTGAGCTGGTCGTCGGCGCTGTCGATGAGGTCGCCATCACCGGCATGAGGTGTTCCCGCTGGCCCGTGCGCGACCTGGCCGGCGGTGTGGCCCGCCTGGCCGATGATCGTGGTGGCGCGGTGCTTGAGGTTGAGGTGACCGAGGTGGCTGGTCGCCTGCCCGCTATCGCCGCTGCTGCGCAGGCCTTTCATGGGTTTTAGCTTCCTTCTCCGAACGTGGTGGAGTACAAGCGGTACAGCTTGCTGTCAGTGGGGATGCGCCCGTCGATCGGGATGACGGCGTTGCCGCTTTTCATCAGGCCGTGTCCCTGGGGCACGTTGGTGAAGTAGCGGCGCTGGTCCTGGCTGAAGTGGAGCAGGGAGCACAGGGCGTCGGCGTCGGTGGCGTTCTGGGCGAGCAGCATGAGGAAGTCGGAGTTGGCGAGCATGAGGCGCGCGTCCTCGTTGCTCAGCAGCTCCTCGATGTTCTGCGTGATCCCGGTGGGCACCAGTCCCCATTTACGGGCTCTTTTGTACAAGCTGCGGAAGTACTCGGCGCTGAACGGGTTGGAGAACAGCAAGTGGAACTCGTCGATGTAGAGCCAGGTGCGCTTGCCGAGGGCGCGGTTGCGCACGACCCGGTTCCAGATTTGGTCGAGGATGACCAGCATCCCGAAGGTGCGTAGCTCGCTGCCCAGGCTGGAGATGTCGTAGGAGATGAGCCGGTTGTGCACGTCGACGTTGGTGCGCTGGGCGAACGCGCCGAGGCTTCCGGTGGTGTAGATCTCCAGGGCGGTGGCCAGCTCCGTGCCGTCGGGGTCGCCGGTGGCGGCCAGCGCGTCGCGCAGCTCGACGAGGGTGGGCATCTGGCCGCCCTCGGCGGCGTAGCGCCGGTACAGGGTGCCGGCGGCGCGGTCGACGAGGCTGCGCTGCTTGGCGGACAGGCCGTCGTGGCCGCCGATGAGCACGTTGACCATGGACAGGACGAACTGGGTCTTGGTCGTGATGGGGTCGTCAGCGTCGCCGGCGGCCTCCAGCTCGATGTCCATGGGGTTCACCCTGTCGGGGCTGCCGGTATCCACGCGGATGGTTGAGCCGTTGAAGGCGGAGATCACGGGCTCGTACTCACGCTCGGGGTCGATGACGATGATGTCGTCGTCGGGCCGGGACAGGAACACGTTGGCGATCTCCATTTTCCCGAACACGCTCTTGCCGGAGCCGGAGGTGCCGAGGATGAAGCCGTTGCCGTTGGTGGTCTTGGTGCGGTCGGCGACCACGGCGTTCGAGCTTTGCGCGTTGACGCCGTACCAGTTGCCGCCGGGCACAAACAATTCCTGCGTCGTGAAGGGGACGACGATCGCGGCCGAAGCGGTGGTCAGGGTGCGTCGCATGGGGACGCGCCGCACGCCGATGGGCAGCTCGGTCGTCAGGGCGTCGTGCTGCATGAAGGCGGTCACCTCCGCGACGCACGACTGCTTGCGGATGACAGTCAGTGCGCGCTTGACGTTCTGATCCAGGTCCTCGCGAGTCTGCCCGGACACGCCGATGACCATGACGGTGCTGAACACCTTCTGGTTGGATGATTCGAGTTCGCTGCGCAGGTCCTTCGCCTCGGTGGTGGCCTCCTGGAGCTTGTGGGGGATCAGGTCCTCGCTGTAGCCCTGTTTCTGGGCCTTCTTCTGCTCGGCGATCGTCTGCATCTCGAGCTCCGCGATCTGCCGCTGGACGAGGCTCATGCCGTCGGCCTGGTCGTAGGGCTCCAGGTGCAGGCTGACGCTGAGGTCGCACTTGATGTCGGCCAGCTCGGAGATGAGCCGGTCGGACAGCCACACCGGGTAGTCGCGGATCCACAAGATTGTGTGGTACGTGTCGCCCGAGCCGTTGTGGAGGATGAGAGGGCCCTTCGCGTCGGTCGTCTCCACGGCCCAGGGGGCCACGTAATCGGCGGTGGCCAGGCGCTTGTTCGGTTCGAACGTGGCCTCGTCGAACGTGAACAGTTCGTGGGGGCGCAGCAGGTGTGCGAGGACTTCAAGGCGCTCGGCACGGGCGAGGATGTCGGCGCGGCATCCCTCCTCCAGGGCGGCGAGCTGCGCGGCGGTCTCGTGGCCGAGGCGGATCAGGGCGGCCTCGGCCTTCTCCCGGTCGGGCTCCTGCACGGTGATGGTGAGGAGCTTTTCGGTGACCGTGTTACGGCTGGCGGAGGCGAGCTTTCCGCGCACGATCCGGTTGAAGTCGTCGCGCCACTCGTCCCATCCGTCGCCGACACGCGGCTTCTGGACGAGCTGTGCGACGTCGGCCTCGTCCAGGATGCGGTTGATGACGGTGATCTCCAGGCGGGTGCCGGCTCCGAAGCTGTTGAGGAACCGCGCCCACCGGTCGACGACCGCTTCCTGCTTGCTCTGCTCGGCGGCGAGGTAGTTGATGTCGCTGATGCGCAGCGTCAGCGACCACTCGTCGGCCCCGAGCCAGGCCACGCCGCTGGGGAGCATGGCCTGGTAGCCGAGGAGCTGCTGAGTGCGCTTCGCGGCGTGCTTGATGCCGGTGACGGCGGCGTTGTCAGTGCCGACTCGCCCGGCGCGCCGGCTGCGCTGCTCGCCGGGCTTCTGCTCGGTCTTCTCGTGTCGTCCGAAGATGCTCGCGAGGAACCACCGTGCGCCGCTTGCGCGCTTGACGACGGGCTGCTCGGCGGGCGCTTCGCGCCTGCTGGGCAGGTGCTCCGGGTTCAGGTACGGGTTGGGCTTCTGCTGTCCGGGTGTTGGTGGGACGGTAGGTGTCGTCATAGGTGATGACCTTTCCGGTGAGGTAGTGGCGGATGAGGTAGCCGAAGAACTTCTCGGGTTTGAGACCCTTAGGCCGCCACCATCCCCAGGCGGCCACGGGAATGAGGATGGGGAAGATGACCCACATAGCGACGTTGGTCGCCTCCTCCCACGTCGCGCCGCCCTGGTGCAGGGCATAGGCGATGGCGGCGAAGACGCCCCCCGCCAGGGGAATGCCGACGGCCAGGGCTCCGAGCTGCCGCCAGGACAGGCCGAACATGACGTGGGCCTCGTAGGCTCGGACCTCGCGGTAGACCTTCATTTCCAGTGCCATGGGCTATCCCTCCCCGACGATCGCCTTGGCCAGGCTGTTCGAGCCGAACAGCAGCAAGATGAGCACCGCCGGCGCGACGAGGAAGCTCCCGAAGTTGCTGATGACGAAGTTCCACATGTCGGTGTTGCCGTCGTAGTGCACGCTGTTCCCGAGCCAGCCGCCGAGCAGAGCCTGGTAGAGCTTGACAGCGATGATGAGCATGACGCCCTGGAGTGCCGTGGTCGCATACCGTTTGAGGTATCCGACGCCGATCTGCTTGGTGTCCTCGTGGCCGAAGAACGCCAGCGGCAACGAGGCGAAAGCGCTGAGCATGTACAGCTGGAGGAACCGGACGAACACGAGGACGGTTGCGAGCATGCCGCCAACCTCGGCCACGATGAACGGGATCAACAGGATGACGAGCATCCCGAGCTGTTTCACCATGCCGGCGTCGGCGATGTCATCGCGCATCGCGTCGCCGATCTGGCTGCCGGCCCCGGCTGTACCGCCCACGTCGACGCTGTTGGCGGTACTGGCAATCGTGGTGGCGATGCTGTTGATCGCGTTGAGGATGAGAACCGCGTTCTGAGCGACGACGAGGACGAGCGCGCACTTGAACATTGTGGCCGCGATGATGCGCACGCCGAGTTCCCGATCGCCTTCCACCCTGGTCGAGCTGCTGGCCAGCATGATGACGAACATGATGCTCAGGACGATCGCCGTGATCGGCTTGACCGCCGTGTTGTGGATGGTGATGGCCGCCTGGTAGAGCGCGCTGTTGTACTGCTCGGGGCTCAGCAGCAGGTCATCGGTGTTGCCGGCCGCCGCCCCCGACAGGGCGTTGAGCATGGCGACGATGGCGTCCTCCACGATGGACGCCTCCTACAGGGCGATCTGCTGGAAGAGCGCGGCCGCCGCGATGATGAGGCCGCCGCCAACGATCTGCCAGACGCCGGTCTGAATCTGCGGCCCGTTGTGGTCTTTGAGCGCGCCGCCGGTGACGATCGCGCCCCACACGAGCCACAAGCCGCCGCCGATGATGGCGAACTTCGTGAACAGGGAGAGGATGGTGTTCAGCATGTCCATGGGATGCTCCTTCGTAGGTGCCTTTCGTATTGTACTATACGAGAAGTGTGAATGGGGTAGGGGTATGGGAGAATACGACTCATGAGTGATGATCCCCTCGCCGGGCCAGTGGCGGCCGCCCTCGGCCAGCTCAACCCGCGCCGCTTCGAGATTCTGCTGGCGTGCATCCGGCTGGGCGGGGAGTTCACCACCAAGGACCTGCGCGAGGCTCTGCCGGGCTCCGAGCCGTCCCTGCCACGTGATCTGAACGCTCTGGAGGACGGTGGCCTGCTGCGCGCCGATCCGCCTCGTGCGATCGCCCGGCAAGGCCGGCCGGTGACGTACACGGTCGCTCCGCAAACCCGCACGGTGTTTGCCCAGATCGCACAGTTGGTTGAGGACGCATACGCTACGCCGCCCGGACCTTCGGGGATTTGAAGGGGCGGAGTCCTCGCACGAGCAGAATCGCCAGATCATTGGGCATGACGCCGATCTCGTCGGGGGTCATCAGCGCACGCTTGACGGTGCGCTGTGCCCGCGTCCACGATCCGGTGGTGCCGTAGGTGCGGGAGACGTCCTCGGTCGTCACGGTCTCCTCGCCGATGAGCGACGAGAGCCACTTCAGTGTGTCGAGGTCGCGGCCGCCCAGGTACAGGATCGAGTCGCAGTTGGCGACGATCGTCGGCCAGTCGTCGCGCCACAGGGCCTGCCCCTGCTTGTAGGACTGCACGATCACACTGGCCGAGATACCGCGCGAACGAATCGTGGACATCACGATCGGGAAGCCAGGTATCTTGCCGATATTGGCGAACTCGTCGAGGAAGCAATGCAGCGGGACCGGCAGCTCGCCGCCGTCCTCGTGGTCGGCCAGGTAGATGTTCTTCTCGAACAACGACTGCCAGAACATGGCCGCGAGGAACTTGAAGGTCTGGTGGGTGTCCGGGATGCACAGGAACAGTGCGGTCGGCTCGTAGCCGATCTGGTCGATGGCCAGGTCGTCGTCGGCGATGATGCGGCGAACGTCGCTCATGTCGAGGGGAGCCAGCCGCACGCCCAAGGAGATGATGATGCTCTTCTTCGTCTCCCCGGCCCCTTGCTCGAACACTCGGTACTGCCGGCACGCGAACTCCAGGACCTTCATGACCGTCTCGTTCTCGTCCCCGCTGGGTTCACTCCTCCACGCGTCGACGAGCTGGCGGGCGACCTCGAAGCGGTCGTCGACCTCGCTGTGGAACTTCTCGGCATCCTTGCCCTCGCTGGCCGCCATCAGCTTGTGCAAGTCGACGACGTCGACGAGGCTGGGCTCTCCCCCGCCGGTCTCGGCCGTCGTGGCCCACACGTAGGCGATCAGGGCGTTGAGTAGCGCCCGCTCGGCCCGCTCCCAGAATCCGTCGCCCCCGGCCTTCTCGGCCGAGGTGTTGGTGATGATGCACTCGGTGAGCTGGGCGATGCTCGCCTCGGGCTGGGTGTCGTCGAAGTAGGCCAGGGCGTTGAAGTGGCCGCTGCGCGCGGGGTCAACGAGGTTGAATACGCGCACCTGGTAGCCGGCCTTGGCGAGTTTGGAGGCGCTTCGCCGGTAGATTTCGCCCTTCGGGTCGGTGATCGCCTTCGACATGGCCACCGTCTCCAGGTTGGGCATGACGTAGCCGCGAGTCTTGCCGGTGCCCGATGCGCCGAGGACACACACGTTGAGGTTGCGGCCCGTGGCCCGCGTGTCGATGCTCAGTGCCTCGGTGGCCGTGAGCTGGATGCGATGGCCCGGGTCCTTGGCGCTCAACGGCGCGATGTCACGGGGCCCGGCCCAGGCGGCCGAGCCCTGCTCCTCGCCGGGACGTGTGTTCTTCCTGCCGCTGACGTTGTACAACACGATCAGCAGCAGCAGGCCGGCGGCCACCGCCCCGGCGATGAGGTCGACCCGCTGCGTCGACAGGCGCAGCGGGTCCCCGCCGATCGCCTCGGCCAGCCCGTCGAGCATTGTGGCCGCCGGCTGGCCGGCGGCCAGGTGCGCGCGTACATGTTCGGTGATCCGGTCCGCCACCCAGAACACGACCAGTGCCCCGATGAGGGTGAGAATCGCGGCGGTGGGGCCGAAGCGTCGGGTCCGGTTCATGGGTGGTCTCCTATCGTGCGACTCCCGAGCGGCTGGGCCCGTCCTCGTCGTCGATCTTCGGGGTGGGGGTCTCCAGCCCGCGTTCCTTGGTGCGGGTCTGCTTCTGCTCGCGCTCGGTCTTCTTGGCGGCCACGCCTTCCTCGATCTTCTCGGCGTTGTGCCGGCGCGTGGCGTTGCGGGCGATCTTCTGGTCGATCCGTTCGGATGCCACGGACAGTGCGTGCTCGACCACCTGGACGTCCTTGCCCTGGACGTGGAACGTCCTTGTGCCGTCGGTGCCGTGCTCGATGGCGAAGGTGACCCCGTAGCGCTTCAGCGTGGTCTCCAGCTCGCGGGCGACCGCCTGGTCGTCGATGTCCACGATTTCGCGCGTGCCCGTGATGGTGCGCCCGAAATCGCGCACCGAGATTTTCCCCGTGGTCCGCTGCTCATGCAACGACGACTTCGCGGCGTCGAGCAACGCATGCGCGCCCGACACAAGGGCACCCGCGCCGCTTCCCATGAGCTTGACTGCGACGTGGAATGCTGCGCGCCCGCCCGCTCCGGTCGTGCGCACCGCCACTTGCTTGGCCTCGTCGCTGGCCGTGTCGATCAGTTCCATCTCATCGGCTCCTTCCGCCTCGATCATCTCCCGCGCCCAGGCCGTCGCCGCGTGCCTCGCGGCGACGCTGCACCTCGGCCTCGATCCGCTCCCCCAGCGTCATGCCGGTGTCGCGGCCCGTTCCCCCATCGCGGTCGTGGCGCTGGTCTTCCACGCGCACCTCCTGCGCGTCAGCCTCGCCGTCGCGGGACACCAGGTGGCCGGGGGTCTCCCGGTCTCCTGCCTGATCCGCGTATCGCTGCCGCTGCGCGGTCTCCTCGGCGCTCCGCGCCTCGGTGCGGCGGCGCGCCGCGACGCCTCGCTCGATCTTGTCGGCAATCGACATCTTCGACTCCTCTCTGGTCAGTGCTGTCAGTGCCCGCACGTCGTTCTTCAACTGGTGAATTTCTCGCTCGGTGATGCGCAGGTCGGCTTGCAGCACCGCCAGATTCCCGCCGCGATCATCTCCGTTGGCCATCAGATCGGTGGCGGCCACGAGCTTCGTCTGGAAACCGAGGCGCGTCTCGGTCAGCCGGCCCGTGGCCTGCACGAGCGCCTGGTCGATGTCACCGCCGGTGCGGCTGAGCCATCGAGACTTCGCGTTAACGCGCTCCTGCAACTCTTGGAGGTCACCGAGCGATTCGCGCCAGGTCTTCACCTGCAACGCGTCGCTCGACTTCACGTCCTTCTGCTTGCCGAGTCCGGCCACATCCGGCTCGGCGAACCACTTGTACAGCCCCCCGGTCGTCACTGTGGCCGCAAGGTTTCCCTTGCGGTCCGCGAGCACGTGGCGATCATCGACCGGCAGATAGATGCGTACGTTCCGCCCGTGGCGCACGACCTGCTTCTTGGCCACCGTCATGCGCAGATGCCGCCCGGTCCCCGGCACGTGCACGGTCATCGTCTGGCGCGTCTCCCCCACGATCATCGACTGATCCACGCTGATCCTGTTGACCGCCGACCGGGACAACCGAGCCATGATCGACTCCTCCGTGTATGCCTCTCCGAGCCTCCAGTCACGCACCGACCGGCCCATCGACTCTTCACGGAACGACACCGTGCCGTTCTGACCGCCGCGCCTCCTGGTCTCGATTCCGGCCAACTCCAGCGCCCGCTCGAACTCCGTCCACGTGCCCGCTCGCGCTGCCGCCTTGTCGATCTCCACGCGCAGCAGCTCCTTCGTGCTCCGCCCGCGCAGCACGTTGTAGATGTCCCCGAAGCTGCGGCCACTCGCGCGCGCCGGGGCCGGCAGCACACTCAGTCCCGCCTCGCGACACAGTGCATCGGACAGGCCACGAATCCTTCCGATCGTGTCCTTCTGGCACCGGAACTTCCTCCCGGTCTCCATGTTCGTCGCGTTGAAGATGATGTGATTGTGAATGTGTCCCTTGTCCAGATGAGTGGCGATCACATATTCGTGCTCGCCACCCGTGATCTTCTCCGCGAGCTGCACACCGAGCTGGTGTGCCTGCTCTGCCGTGACCTTCTCCCCCGGTTTGAACGACTGGATCACGTGATGGGCGAGCACACTTCCCTCACGCTGACTCGTCACTCCGACACGCTCGCTCGTGTCCGTGAACTGGCGGGCGACGGCCCGCCAGTCACCCGGATCGATGACCGCCGCATTAGTCGAAACCCACACGCCATCCTGGGTCGCATCGGGCCGCGTGATGTACGCCAGCGCCTTCGCCGGCGTCGTCTTGATCTGCCCCATCTTCACAACAGCCATCACTCCGCCCCCGCTTCCGTTGCGGCGTCGATGGCCCGTTGGACTTGTCCCAGCAGCTCCCGCGTGGCACGCATCTGCTCAACCGTCACCACATCATCAGTGTTCACCTGCCGAGCGATCTGGTTGATGTTGTTCCCGATCCTCGACAACTCGGCGCGCAGCGGAGCCGGATCGAACGCCACGCGACGCACGACGATCTTCCCCTCAGTGAGAGCGCGCCGCGCATAGTCGGCGAACGTCCTCGCCTCCGCAAGTTCCATACGCCGTTCCACCCGCTTCCATTCAGCATCACTGAGCCACAAGCCCTTGAAGACCCCTCGCGACCGCTTCGCGCCCTGCTCAGCCATGCATCCACTCCTACCGGGTTTGGGCAGAGCCCATAGTGCCCAGGGGGCCACGCAACTGTGTAACAGTTGCTATGCTTGCTACCCCGTCAGGGTCAGTCTACAACCTACGGTCTACATGGCGCTAGAATGAGAAACGGATCGTCCGGCTAACCGGACGATCCGAGATCGGAAGGGCCGCCCAGGGGCGGCCCACGATGATCCTTGTACGGGGTGTCCCGCGCTGCCCGCGCGGGACACCCTAGGGGTCGCCGTCGGCGGCCCCGCACCAAGATGAAGGAGGGCGTATGGCCACCAAGTCCGACCCCGATCTAATCGACGACCTGCTGCGCCAAGACGAGGCGGAGCTGCGGGCGAAGAAGAAGCGGCTGCGCGCCTTTCAGACGGCTCTGGATGAGCTTCGGCACGCCAGCGAGGCAGTGGCCACGGCCGGTGCCGCCCTCATCGCTGCCGGCGATGTCTCCCGCGCCGAGGCGAGCAAGGTCTTCAAGCTCTCCAAGGGAGAACGCGCCGCCGCGTTCCCTACCCGGCCTCGCTCAGAGTCGAGCGTCGCGGATGCGGTCGATGAGCCGCCGAACCCCGTAGACGATCCATCCGATGAGTCGGATGAACAGCACACCGATCTGGGTCAGTAGCCACACCGCGACGTGGAAGATCGCGCTCAGTCCGTACATCGCGATGATGAGGATGAGCGCGAGCACGGCGATCACGCCGGCGATCATCAACCACGCGAGCCCCATCGCTCATCCTCCCTTCAACTCTCGGTGTCTCCATGGTGCCACTTCGGGATGACTCTTGTCCCGATGCCATCAGGATGGTGCGCTCCAGGTCGCCGTCAAGGGCGCTGCGCGTCGCTGCGCGATGCCGCAAGCGGCACCCTTGACCGCGACCCTCCACACACCGATTGGCAGTTATCGGAACGAAGGGGCGCTCTGGGCTCGGACGAGGGCTCGGCGTACCGACGACGTGCTCACACCGAGCACGGTGGCGATATGCGCGTTGCTCTGACCCTGCGCCTTCATGCGCAAGGCGGCGTCGGTCCGCTCCGGACCCATGACGGTGGGACGGCCACCGACTCTGCCCTGGGCCCGCGCGTAGGCCAGGCCCCGCCGGGTGTTCTCCCGGATCGTGTCCACGCGCAGCTGGGCGAACACGGCCATGATCCCCACAATGGCCTGGCCCATCGGGCTCGACGTGTCGATGCTCAACGCCGGCTCCGTCAGGCTCCTGATACTCACTCCCTGCCCGATCAGGTCATGGACGATCTCGATGGCCATGACCTCGCTTCCGGCCAGCCGGTCCAGCGCCCGGAACACCAGCGTGTCGCCCGGACGCAGATAGTCGCGGCACGCCAACCACTGCGGCCGGTCGGCCGCACGGCTGGACTCGCCGTGGTCCACGAACACACGCTCGGCCCCGGCCGCGCGCAGCTCGGCCTCCTGCGCGGCCGGGTTCTGCTCGCGCGTGGACACGCGCGCGTACCCGACGATGGTCATCTTCTCCCCCGCCCCACAGGGCCGCCTCGGTGCGGCTCGTCGTCGCCGCGCTCCGCTCGACGACGTTCCACCTCCCGCTCGATGCGCTCGTGCAGGCCGCTGCGGGTACTCTCCCGCCGGGCTAGGCCGCGAATGCTCGCCGCCCACGCCTTGGTGCGCGTCTTCACGTCGTCGAGCTGACTGGCCGTCAGACCGTAGACGCGCACCTCTTCGGGCTGGATGCGCTCCACGTTGTCGAGGTTCTGGGCGAACCGTCCTAGGTCGAAGCCGGCATCAGCGTTGCGGGCCAAGTTCAGCAGTTCCTTGTCGCTGTACCTGCCGGAACGCCGGATCGCGTCCACATCGAGATAGTCGCGGGTCTCGGCCCGCGAGAACAGGGCACCCACCTTGTTCCCTACCGCGTCCTCGATGGCAAGCACGGGCCCGACCTCCAGCCGCACGGGCGGGTGAGCCCGCCAGTCCACGCCCAGGTCCATGTCGGTACTGCGCCCTTGCGCACTGACGATGGTGAGCTGGGCGAACGTGTCCTGGCGGCGGCGGGTCTCCACGGTGTAGCCGGCCGCACGCAGCGCGGCGATAATCCGGTCGAGCGACGTGCCGAATCGGGCCTGGGCCTGCTGGACGGTGAACAGGTCCACGTCCTCTGTGGGCCGGTCGATCAGCCCATGCTCACGGATCGCGCCCGAGCCGGCCAGGGCGAAGCCGGCATCGTCGCCGACGGCCTCCAGGGCCAGGCGCGTGATGCGCCGCTGCTCCTCCTGGTCACCGCTCACACGGGCACCCGAAGCCGGGGGAACCGTCCCTCCCACAAGACGCGGACGTGCGGGTCCATGTTCAGGATCGGCCACGTCTCGATGAGCCGATCTCGGTTCATCAAGCGGCCCTGCTCGTCAACCGTCCCCTCGGCGAGCAGCGCCTGGTAGGCCATACGACGCCAACCCAGGTTCGACACGTCCACACCGAGCCGATCAGCCTGCCAGCGCACAGAGTGAGGCAGGTCGATGGGCCCGTCATAGGGCCCACGCAGCTCGTCGAGCGAAGCGGGCGCGTCATAGGGCTTGACATCGCGGAACCGCACACGAGTCGCTGCCACCTCAGCCATGGCCCGCCTCCTTCCATCTCATCCCAGTTTACCCGGCCAGGTCGAAAACGGTCTATCACTGGTTTCGGTTTCGGTGGGGGTTTTGACCGCCCTTCCACCGCCAACCTACGCGGATTGTGAATGTGATCGCTATATGTCGTGGATTCTTGATCACTCTATGGCGTGCTGGTCTGGTGGACCGGGAAGACATTGCTCTTCGCATGGCAAACGGTGCCGTCTTTAGGATTTCTCTGCGCCAGGATCCGGAAGGGATGGCACTTCTTCTCCTGCCGACATCGGTCGGAGCGGCTGATGGTATCGCGATCAGCTTGCCTTTAGCACCCCACGGCCGTAAACAGTGTGGCCCACTGCCCCGCGTCCAACTGTTTCGGCAGTGCGTGTGCCGGAACACCGGCCTCACGCAAGACCTGGGCACACCGTCGCGCACGCCGACGCCCCACAACCCGGGACACGATGTCGGCGACGCCACGGCCCTTGCCGGTGAACACGTCATGGACGAAGGACGCGTACCGCGCACGCTCCGACCAGTCCACGAGAGGTTCCTCCCGGCGACGTATCACCAGGACACCGGCGTCGACGGTGGGGCGGGGACGGAAATGCGTGGACGGCACCCGCCCGTACTGTTCGAAGTCGACCCACGGCCACCACTGGGCAGTCATCATCGTGGCACCACCGACACCGGCGCGGCGGCGCGCGACCTCCCACTGCACCAGGAGCACCGCGTGGGTCCACCCCGGTGAGTGAAGGACGTGCCGCAGGATCGCGGTGGTCAGGTGGAACGGCAGGTTCCCCACCAGGACGTGCGGGCCGTCCGGAAGCACAAAATCAAGGACATCCTGCTCGTACAGGTGGACCTCCGGGCGCAGCCGCTTCTCCAACCACCGGACAGAGGCCGGGTCGATCTCGACGGCGGTCAACGATCCACCGGCAGCCAAGACACGATCCTGAAGGGGAAAGGTCAGCGCCCCGTGTCCCGGGCCGATCTCGATGACCGGGACGGAGGCGTTGACGGGGACGAGGTCGACGATCCGTCTGATCGTCGCCTCATTGACGAGGTAGTTCTGGCCGTTCTCGTGACGGCCCTTGTTCGGCCTGTAGGTAGGCATGGAAAGACACTCCGCAGCAGATATCGTGCTCCGGGCATGCCGAAAAGGCCGCCCGGCTGGACAAGCTGAGCGGTGGGTGTGTCTACCTCCGTGGAACGTCCCCCGTTAGCGCACACACCCACCGGCGGCTCCGGGGTTCCGGAGCCGACCGAAGGTGGTGAAAATTGCATTCATTGCGCCCATGGGGTGAACCATACCACAGCACGCGGATGCCTGACCTGCCCTGTCCCGGTCATCCAAAACTGTCATGTGGACCTGACCCGGTCGGTCTGCCGACTGGTGCTGGATACGCCGCCGGGGTCAGATTGGTGGGTGAGTACCTACGCCTCCACGGAGGTACGGCAGCAAGCAACGTGCATGCGCTGGCAGAAACAATTCTGTCTGATGTTCTCCCTCGGCTCGGGCTAGGTAATGAGTAGTAGTACAAAACTGTACTGCCCGTTCTCTCTTGTATTGAAATGCTAAAGGTTTACAAGACATCTACGGCGAACGCACTGAAACAGGGCGCTCCTGCGAGAATCGACCCGAAAACTGTCTCGTATACCTGTCTCACCGTAATGTGTTCCACCTTCTTCCAATCTGGGGTTTGGTGAGGCATGATGGTGGTCATGAGACTGTTGGGCTACACCCGGGTGTCCACCGTCGGTCAGGATCCGACTCTTCAACACGACGCCTTGGTCACCGCCGGGGTTCAGGACCGTGATGTCTTCAGCGATGTCACCTCCGGGGCGAAAAACGCCACTGAGCGTCCGGGGATGAAGAAGCTCCTCGCCTACGCTCAACCCGGTGACACGGTGGTGGTGTGGCGCATCGACCGGCTGGGCCGGTCCCTACTCGATGTACTCAACACGGTGAACCTGTTACGCGAACGAGACGTGAAAATCAAGTCCGTCTCCGACGGCATCGACCCGGAGACCTCCTCGGGCCGGTTGATGCTCGGCATGCTGGGCACCCTGGCTGAGTACGAACGAGAACTGATCACCGAACGCGTCAACGCCGGCATCGCCGCAGCAAAGTCCAACGGCACCCGCTTCGGCCGACCACCTGTGGATCCAGAGGTGGTCGACCGCAAACTCGCCATCGTCGCCGAGGAACGAGCCAAAGGCCGCAGTGCCGAAGACGCCGCGAGCATGGTCGGCTGGTCACGGGCGACACTGTACCGCCATCTGCAGGGCGCCAAACGACGACAGTCAGCACTGCCCGCCTGACACGGACACAATGACCAGCGCGTGAGGTGACGGTGATGGACGAGATGCA
Source organism: Cutibacterium sp. KBN10P07758 (assembly GCF_050286205.1). Taxonomy (NCBI): domain Bacteria; kingdom Bacillati; phylum Actinomycetota; class Actinomycetes; order Propionibacteriales; family Propionibacteriaceae; genus Cutibacterium; species Cutibacterium sp. KBN10P07758. The sequence continues at coordinate 23,077 of NZ_JBNNQV010000002.1, forward strand.
ACGCTGGGAGATCCTCCGGCTCCACATCGAAGACGACATCACCCTGACCGACCTGGCACAGGCCACCGACATCAGCACCCGAACCCTATCCCGGTGGGTAGCCCGATACCGCGCCGACGGAATCCGCGGGCTACGCAACACCACACGATCCGACGCCGGAGCCCATCGCATATCCGCGGAACTCGTCGCCTACATCGAACACCTTGGTCTCACCAAGCCACGCCCATCGATCGCCGCCCTGCATCGCCTCGTGAGCTGTCGAGCACAACAACTATCGCTGAAACCACCCAGCTACGCCACCGTGCGCAGCATCATCCAAGCCCTTGACCCGGCGATGGTCACCCTCGCATTGGAGGGCCCGACGTCCTACCGAGATCGACACGAACTGGTCTACCGGCACCGGGCTGAACACCCCAACGCCATCTGGCAGGCCGATCACACCCAACTCGACATCCTCATCCAGAACCCGGACGGCACCCCGACTCGCCCCTGGCTCACCATCATCATCGACGACTACTCCCGGGCAGTGTGCGGCTACATGGTCACCACCACCGCACCCTCGGCAATGAACACCGCCCTGGCACTACGCCAGGCGATCTGGCGAAAAACAGACCCCACCTGGGCGATGTGCGGTATTCCCGACGTCCTCTACGTCGATCACGGCTCCGACTTCACCAGTGGCCATATCACGTACACCACGACAGCACTGAAGATCCGGATCATCCACTCGACCATCGCCCGTCCGCAGGGCCGCGGCAAGATCGAGCGGTTCTTCAGCACCGTCAACACCGAACTTCTCACCACCCTGCCCGGCCACCTCGCCCCCGGCGTCCGCAACCCACACCCCGTACTAGACCTGACGAGCCTGGATACCGCCGTCGGCGAGTTCATCAGCAGCTACAACCAGCGCACGCATTCTTCAATCAACACCAGCCCGAAAGCCGCGTGGATCGGGCAGGGGTGGATCCCCAGAATGCCGGAGAACCTTGAAGAACTCGACGGACTCCTGCTGCGGGTCTCCACCCACCGCCGAGTCCAGCGAGACGGCATCCACTTCCAAGGCCAGCGCTACATCAGCCCGACCCTGGCACCTTTTGTCGGCCATGACGTCACCATCCGCTACGACCCGCGGGATCTCTCCGAGATCCGGGTCTACGACCACGACACGTTGCTGTGCGTCGCTGTCGATGAAGACCACCCCAACCAGCGCTACAGCCTGGCCGATATCCAGGCCGCTCGTCGACGCCGACGGCGTCAACTACGTGCCGGGATCAACGAGCGCATCCCCATCCACGAGCCACGCCCATCAGACCTTGCCCCTGTGAACCCCGATGTGAGCGCCGAAGCGCCACGGCCGCGTGGTCGTACGTCTCGCCTGCGGACCTATGAAGAGGACCTGTCACCATGAACCGCGACTTCATCGTCACCAAAGAGCACCGCCGCTTCGTCGAGTTCGCCAACGCGATCCGCAAAGACGCCACCATCGGCATCTGCCACGGTGATGCAGGAGTCGGCAAAACACAGTCCGCCAGACGCTATGCCCACTGGGATGCTCTGGGCTCGTTCATTGACGACTGGGGTCCACGCAGTGAATCTGACCTGGCCATCTACGCGACGGCTCATCGGGCGCGCACCGTGTTCTACACCCCTGAGGTGCAACCGAAGTACCGGACGTTGATCCGTGACATCGAATTTTACCGGGGCAAACTCGACGTCTGCATCATGGAGCATCTGATGGCCACCGGACAGCGGGACAGGCTCCACATGCGCAGATCCAGTGGCGAGAAGCTCACCCAACTGATCGTTTTTGAGACGCACCGCGAGAGCGGAGCCGTTAGCCGCTCCCGGAGCGTCCACAACGCGTCTCAAAACCGGTCGTGTCGCACCCTGGTTTTACGCCCGGGCAGTCTGCTTATGTGTGATAAAGAAGCAATAGAAGTGCAAAAAATTTTGCCGTTCCTATCCGACACTTGGCCATTGTGTCGGATAGGTCGGGCGGTTATTCGGGCAAGTCAATCTTGCCGACAAAGCTGTAATAAATCTCAATGTCCTGCCTGCGGGTGCCGTTCTCATCATAGCTGCACTCATGCACCACAATTTTCTCGATCATTTCCCGCAAGAGAGTGGGGGTCAGTTCTTCAAAGGCAAGGTGCTTGCGGACAATGCCCATAAATTTCTCGGCGTTGACGGTAGTTGCCTGTGACTTGTCCAGTTCGGCTTGCAGGGCGGCGGCTCTCTTTTTCAGCTCCGCTTGCTCGGCTTCGTAGTCAGCCGACAGTTCCATGAAACGCTCATCGCTGATTTTGCCGTTTACATTGTCCTCATACAGCCGCTTGATAATGCGGCTGATTTCAGAAATGCGTTCCTGCGCCTGTTCAAGCTGCTTGATGGCTGCGGCGGTCTTTCGCTTGCCGCCGATCTCGTTCTGCTGGACAAAATGTAATCCGCAGGATTAGGAGATAGAAGTTCCGTTACTTTGGGACGCACTACCTCTCTGTGAAATTCATTAGATTCGTCACCCATTGCATTATCCCAAAATTGTGCGTTCTCCTCCCAGATTTTTTTACTTTCCTCTGTTCCCATGTTCTCTCCCACTCCCCAAATTTGCTTTTTTGCTTCCATTAAATCTTCCTTACTATATTCCATTGTTACCCTCCATAACTTCTGATTGTTGCCGTCTTGACGATTATGTATCTTTACATTACCTTCTGAAACATATGGCGCACCTTGTCCAGGCGGCTGTTTGGACGGCGGGGCTGGATGACCGGCTGACCGACAGCGGCCTGATATCCTTTCAGCTCTGTAAGGCATACGCTCCGCCCGTTGGTGTAAAAGGCCAGATCAGTACGGTATGCCTGTATACAGCGGGCGGGAATCTCGCCAGTAAAGACAACTTCATCCTTTTTTACCTGGGCCGTTTCGATGGTGGCACAGTATTTCGGTGCATCATGATAAGCCCTGGAAAGGTATTCCTGGGGCGCATAGAGGATGAAGGAGAGATAAGGTTCCAGCAGCTGCGTCCCCGATTCCTTCAATGCCTGTTCCAATACAATCGGGGCCAATGAGCGGAAGTCCGCCGGCGTGCTGACCGGACTGTAATAAAGCCCGTATTCAAAGCAAATCTTACAGTCCGTTACGTTCCAGCCGAACAAGCCCTGCTCCAGCCCGTAACGGATACCATCCCTGACAGCGTTTTGAAAACTCTGGTTCAAGTATCCCAGCGAAACCCGGCTCTCGTATTGTACACCGGAGCCAAGCGAGAGTGGTGTAACAGACAGTCCTATGGATGCCCAAAACGGGTTGGGCGGCACCTCGATATGGATGGTGTGGCTGGCTGCTTTGAGCGGCCGCTCCATATAAATGACGGAGGGTTCCTTTACCACTGTTTCAAGCTTGTATTTTTCCGACAGCAAAGCGGAAACAACCTCCAACTGCACCCGGCCCAAAAAAGAAAGAATGATCTCATGGGTGATGGAATCCACTTCGCAACGCAAAAGCGGGTCAGTATCCGCAAGTTGCGTAAGAGCGTCCAGCAGCCGTTCTCTTTGCGCTGCCGTTTTCGGCGCAATCGTCGTCCGCAGCATGGGGAGGGGGTCCTCGCGCCACCTTTTACGAGGGAGCCGGGTTTGGTCCCCTAATACATCGTTTAACCTCACGCTGTCGCTGGGAAGGATAACAATTTCACCCTGATAAGCGGTGTCTGTCCGAACAATTTCCCCTTTGGATGGAATACGCATCTCTGTGATTTTCAGCTTTTCTCTCCCGGCCAGGGCCACCGTATCCCGCAGGCGCAGCGTTCCGCTGTATAACCGTAGATAGACACGCCGCTGGCCGCAATCGGTGTACTCAACCTTGAAAACGCTGCCGCATAGGGCGGCGCCCCCCTGTTCCCCAATCGGTTGGAACAGCCCTGTCACCGCATCCATCAACGGTTGAATGCCAAGGCCATTTTTGGCGCTGCCATGATAGACTGGGAACAGGGAGGCGTCTTGAACCCGCTGCTGTTCCTCCCGCGCAAGTTTTTCCCGGCTGATTGGTTCTCCTGCGATATACTTTTCCAATAATTCATCGTTATTTTCGATGACCGCATCCCATGCTTCTATGTCGGTATTTTCCTCCAGGACTATTTCCGGGGACAGCGACACCGTCTGCTTGATGATAATATCGGCGGAGAGCTTATCCCGAACAGACTGAACCACGCTCTGCAAATCAACGCCAGCCTGGTCGATCTTGTTGATAAAGATAACGGTGGGAATGTTCATTTTCCGCAGGGCATGGAACAGAATACGGGTCTGGGCCTGCACGCCATCTTTAGCGGAGATCACCAAGATGGCCCCATCTAAAACAGCCAAAGAGCGGTACACCTCCGCCAAAAAATCCATGTGGCCGGGCGTATCCACAATGTTAACTTTACATCTGTGCCACTGGAAGGAAGTGACTGCCGCTTGAATGGTAATCCCACGCTGCCGCTCCAAAAACATGGTGTCCGTCCTCGTTGTCCCTTTTTCGACGCTCCCCGGTTCTGAAATGGCTCCGCTGGCATATAGCAGGCTCTCCGTCAAGGTCGTCTTTCCAGCGTCTACATGGGCAAGAATTCCAATATTGATTATTTTCATGTGATTGTCCTCCCTTTACAGCCCCAAAGGGCATAAAAATCCCCAGCAGTAAAATACTTTTACCACTGGGGATTATAAGTTGCGGACATACACATATACAGCATACACCTGTTTGTGATTGCTGTTTTTGGGGATATGTCAAAATTGATAAGGCAAAAGTATTCTTAAATTGGGTACAAAAAACTAAGCCCCTACAAAAGGAGCTATCATAATCCTTTGTTCCCACTATTTGATTATAGTTTTATTTAAGAATACCTTGCCGCATATTTTTTACTCCTTTTCTGGATTAAATCATTGTATCACATCAGTTTTAGGAAAGCAAGTACCTAAAAGAAATTTTTCTTCCCCTTATATGTAACAATCATACCGGCTTCCTAGCGTTCAGAATGTTTTCTGCTGTCTGCTGTGGTGTTTGGTTGGAATTGTCCAACCAAAAGCCGATCCGTGGTGTTGTCTGCATTTTACTAAATACAAATTCAATGTATACAGAAAGATATAAGGAGTGGGAGGGATTCCGCCGTAGTTGGCATTGTAGGAAAATCCAAAAGTTTAGATTTTCCCACAATGCTTATCTTTTGGTCTTTGGTTCGGAATAGTGTAGTGCTGGCGGTCTATCTCTTGTTTTCGGTTGCTTGCTTCCTTACCGTACATGAGCATTCGCGCAGTGCATTCCCGACCACGTCCGGCACGGCACCTCGACCGTCTGCGCCGCGCTGAACATTGCGACCCGCTTCGACAAACTCGCCATCACGTACCGCGCCGGCGTCACCCTCTGCGCCATCCTCACCTGGGTCCGACTATTGGGAGACACGACCTAGGAGAAGACCGGCTCCCACATCCGCTACCGCTTCGTGGGAGGCCGTGGCCCGGCTCCCGCCGGGCATGAAGAAGGGTCCGCTGAAGGTTTGGTTGACCTCCTACGGCAGCAGCTCAGCCAGTTCTCGCAGCTGCTCAAGGATCCGCTCGGCCTGGTCGGGAGCGACATTCTTGTCCAGCTGCTTGAGCTGACGCTGCATCTTCTCGATGACTGCGTCGGAACCAGCGGACTCGCTGTGGAGCTTCAGGAAGTGTACCCAAGCACGCGTCTCGATACCGAGGATGGGCACACGCATCGTCGACTCAACGAACGAATCCATGAGGGGGCGACACCGAGGCAGTCGTCCGAAGTTGCCACCGCCATCGTTCACCGGATGCACCGTCACGCGGTCAGCCTTCGACGGGTACGGCGTCGCGTCGGCCGGGTACTCCAGCTCCGCACTGCCATCGGTCTCCTTGATGTTGGTCCACCAGTAGTCGCGCCACTCGGCGGCGTACTTGGCGGACTCGACCCACGGCTCGGCCACCACCGGCACGCCGCTGACGGCGCTGTCGAGGTGCCACGGCACGCAGCACACCAGGTCCCAGTCGGTGCAGGCATCGGGGGAGACCTGGTACCGCAGCGAAGGGACCTTCTCCTTGGCCAGCATCCACCAGCCCTTGAGCTCGATGCCGATCGCGATGGGCTCACCCTCGGTTCCACGATTCACCAGACGCACGTCGGGGAAGGCCTGCGCCGACCGCTCGAACCGGTAGGTCGACCACTCGGAGTCCGGGTCCCAGATCTGCCGAAGGCTGTTCAGCGTGCGCACGACCTCCAGCTCGATGCCCGAGCCCAAGAAGCTGTTGAGGCTGAACAGGTCGGTGGCGTTGACCCCGCTGATCTCGTTCTTCGACTCGAACTCGCCCGGAAGGGCTTGGAGGGCCGCGGAGACCCCCTTCTGGAGCTTGGTATGCGGATCGTTGGGATCCAGCACCGGGCGGGCAGGACCCGCACCCACCTGGGCGCTCGTCGCCACTGCATCAACCGACATTGCTCTCCTCCTCGGGGTTGGCGTCGAAGAGGGCCACGAGCTCGTCGTTGGTCTCGGCCTCCTCGGCGGCGACGTCAAGCCGCTCGTGCGCAAGCTCCGCGAAGTAGGGGTCACGCTCGGCAAGGAAAGCCTGCCGACGCAGGGCCACCGCAGCCACGGAGCCCGTGCCAAGCCCGCCGAAGGGCTCCCATACGACGTCGCCCTCCTTCGTGACGGCGTGCACCAGGCGCTCCATGAGCTCCAGTGGCTTCTGGTTCAGATGGGTCGTGCTGGCCTTCGTGGGCTTGTACACGCGCGGCGCCGACCGACGCATCGAGCCCTTCATACGCTCGCCGTCGTGCAGCGGGGGGCGGCTCCACACGTTGGTCAGGCCATGGACGTGGTGCCACTGGTGGCGCATCCGGTCCCACTGCTTCGCGGTGACCGACGTCACACCGTCGAGCGAGAAGTACGGGCGGCCGCTCTCCAGGCCGTGCTGATTGCAGTACGCGGCCATGGCGGCCACGGCGACTCCCGGCGGCCAGTACCAGAGCCAGTCGTTCGTCAGGTACTTGCGCGTGGCGGCGTTCTTCACGCCGCAGGCCTCATTGGCCAGGTACATCGGCAGACCAGAGCGGCGCCACTCGTGCCGCAGCCACTGCTGGGCATCGAGAATGCCCGCGTCGGTCGCCGCCTCGAAGCGGCGCTGGTAGAGGACGCAGACCTCCGTGACGACGGGGAAGCGGCGGATGGTGTTGCCGTTGACGTTGCCCGCGATGTGGCTCAGACCCTTGTCCCAGACCACGGTCTGGACGTAGTCCCAGCCCTGACGCTTCAACTCAGGATGCACCGTGGCCCAGCCCACCTCCGTACCCCAGAACCACAGCGCCGTGCCCGGGGCGGCAGCCTTCGTCCACTGCTCGATGTGCGGGGCGTACCAGTCAACGAGCCCTTCCTCGTCGGTGGTGTCCCCGTAAAAACCGCGGACGCCGTAGGCGCCGTCGCTGATGATGCACGTCGGCGACGGCCAGGACGCGTAGGCGTCCGCCACATCCCCCACGTGCAGGTCGTAGGGCCTCTTCTTCTCGGCCATGCTCCCAGCCTCTCATAATCGATGGTTACTGGTCATTCGCCCGGTCCAGGTACGTCAGGCCGGCGCGGCGTAGCGCGTCGGCCGGCGTGCCGCCGCTCCAGTCGGGGGCGGTCCCGGTCATCGGCAGGGGCGTGGCCGACCGGGCTGTGTTCTCCAGCTCGTCGGCCAGTTCGTCCCACTCGGGCACGTCGAGGACCTGGTTGACCGAGACCTCGACGACGACGCTCACCCCGCGCTCGGCCAGCAGCCGGCCCACGGTCTCCTTGTACGCCTCGGCGTAGTCGGCCTGGTCCTGCTCCCACCGGGCCT